>JAOASB010000014.1 GCA_025210375.1 Maledivibacter sp.
TGGAAGACATACACCATTCTTCAATAACTATAGACCACAGTTCTATTTCAGAACAACAGACGTAACAGGAGCAATCACATTACCAGAAGGAACAGAAATGTGTATGCCTGGAGACAATATAGAGATGGAAGTAGAATTAATAACACCAATCGCAATCGAAGAAGGTTTAAGATTCGCTATTCGTGAAGGTGGTAGAACAGTAGGAGCAGGTGCTGTTGCTAAAATTATAGAATAGTCTTATTTATAGGATTTGTAATATTATAGGGCTAGGTTTAATCCTAGCCCTATTAAAATTAAAATAATTTTGGTTTAAACAAAGCCTAATACGAAATGGTGAAATTGGATATACTAAATACAATGCATTTATTGGTATTCGATTTGCTTTCTCAAGTATCCAATTCTATTAGGGTCTTTGAGAAAGTAAATTGAAAAAACTATTGCATTGTATAGTGGTTAATGTATTATATGGACATTCCCTTTTGGGTTTAAGGTTTGAAATGGATTGTCTTTATAGAGATTCCAGTCAAAACTTTAATTTATACATATCAAAAATCCTTAGAAGTGTTGGGGATATCCATATGTATAATTTAAGATTCCATTGGAAATCTCTGTAGATAAACAACATTAGAATTGATTTTAATGTTGCTTATTCTTATGTTTCTATAACTTAAGAAGAACTTTGAATAATAAGCAATAAAACTATATTGACATCCATTGAAAAATGTGATAGTTTTAATGGGTGAAATTATAATGGTGGGATTTGTGTATTCTTTTAAAGAGAATTCTCCTTTGTTATAGAACAGGTTGTTTTAGGAGGTGTAGAAATGAGGGTGAAGATTACATTAGCGTGTACAGAATGTAAGCAGAGAAATTATAATACTACAAAGAACAAGAAAAACGACCCAGACAGAATAGAACTTAAGAAATATTGTAAATTCTGCAAAACTCATACTGCTCATAAAGAAACTAAGTAGTCTCAGGTTATTTGAAGATATAACCTTAAAAACAAATACTTGTAAGGGTGTGAATGTGTATGGCTGCGCAAACTAATGCAAAAAGAATGGGAGCTAGAAAATACTTCAAAAGTGTTAGAGCTGAACTTAAAAAAGTTAGTTGGCCAAACAAGAAAGAATTACAATCATACACAATGGTGGTTCTTGTGGCATGTGGACTTGCAGCTTTAGGTATATGGTTGGCAGACTCAATTTTTGGTCAGGTAATCAAGCTATTGGCAAGATAGCAATACAAAGCAAGGGAGGTAAAGGGTTTTAATTATAAATCGTTATAACCCTCTAAAACATGTCTGAAAAAGAAGCTAAGTGGTATGTTGCTCATACTTACTCTGGTCATGAAAAAAAAGTAAAAGCAAATATCGAAAAGATAGTTGAAAACCGGGGTATGGAAGATGTAATACATGAGGTAGCTGTTCCAACAGAAGAAATAGTAGAGATTAAAAATGGTAAGAAAAAGGTAAAACAAAAAAAGATATTTCCTGGCTACGTTATAGTAAAAATGATAATGAATGATGAATCATGGTATATAGTTAGAAATACCAGAGGAGTTACAGGATTTGTTGGACCCGCTTCTAAGCCAGTGCCATTAACTGATGATGAAGTACATTGGATGGGTATAGAAGATAAGCTTCCGTCGATAGATGTTGAAGTCGGTGAATCCGTTAAAGTTATCTCTGGTCCATTTGAAAGCTTTATTGGTGAAGTAAAAGGAATCAATAATGAAAGACAGACATTGAAGGTTTCCATATCAATGTTTGGTAGGGAAACTCCAGTTGAACTGGAATTTACCCAGGTAGAAAAGTTATAGAGTGATTTTCAAAAGAAAACTCGGCTAAAAATTAGAGATTTATATCTCGAATTTTTATTATACAATAGTGTAGATTAAGGAGGTGCAATCATGGCAAAAAAGGTTACAGGTATGATTAAGCTTCAAATTCCTGCAGGAAAGGCTACTCCAGCGCCACCGGTTGGTCCAGCTTTAGGACAACATGGTGTTAACATAATGCAATTCTGTAAAGAATTCAATGCTAAGACTGCGGACAAGGCTGGCTTAATAATACCAGTTATAATAACTGTATATCAGGATAGATCATTTAGCTTTATCTTGAAAACTCCTCCTGCGGCAGTTTTATTAAAGAAAGCAGCAGGAATACCAAAGGCTTCAGGTGAGCCAAACAAAACTAAAGTTGCAACTGTATCAATTGACAAAGTAAGAGAAATCGCTGAAATGAAAATGCCTGACTTGAATGCTGCAAGCATAGAAACAGCTATGAGCATGATTAAGGGTACAGCAAGAAGTATGGGTATCATAGTAGAAGAATAATGAGTAACATGTGTGGGAGGTAAACACACCGTTATGACCACTAAGGAGGTTTAAAGAATGTCAAAAAGAGGCAAAAGATATGAAAATAGTTCAAAGTTAATAGATAGATCAAAATTATATGATCCCCAAGAAGCTATTGAATTATTATCCCAAATTTCTAAAGCGAAGTTTGATGAAACTGTTGAACTACACATAAAGCTTGGGGTAGATGGAAGACATGCGGATCAACAAGTTAGAGGTGCTATTGTATTACCCCATGGAACAGGTAAATCTAAAAAAGTATTAGTATTTGCTAAGGGTGAAAAGGTAGCAGAAGCAGAAGCAGCAGGAGCCGATTACGTTGGTGGAGAAGAGTTTGTTGCTAAGATTCAAAAAGAAAACTGGTTTGACTTTGAAGCAGTAGTAGCTACTCCAGATATGATGGGTGTTGTAGGAAGATTAGGTAGAGTTTTAGGACCTAAGGGATTAATGCCAAATCCAAAATCCGGTACAGTTACTTTTGATGTTGGCAAAGCGGTAAATGAAATTAAAGCAGGTAAAGTAGAGTATAGACTAGATAAAACTAATATAATCCATGTTCCGATTGGAAAAATATCATTTGGACCAGAAAAGATAATGGAGAACTTCAATACTTTAATGGAAGCTGTTAACAAAGCTAGACCTGCAGCTGCTAAGGGTACTTACCTAAAAAGTGTTACAATAGTAAGCACTATGGGACCTGGTATCAAGTTAAATGCAGCAAAAATTAGCAAACAATAATTATAAATTATATATTGACATAGAAGCTTCATAATGATACAATTTTCGATGTTAAACTAAATTGAATATAAACCGTAGACAGTAGGTGCTGGCCTTAAGCTTAATATTACCTACCGAGGTAATTGAAGATAGATTTCAATCTAAAGCCTCTCTTTGTCTACGTATGAGAGGCTTTTTTATGTGAGCGTATGAGGATAAAGTACCAAAAGCTTTGATAAGGAGGTGGAGACTATGTCAAAAGCCGTGGAAATGAAAAAGGTTGTTGTAGAAGAAATCAAAGAAAAAATCGAAAATTCTCAATCAGTTGTTTTGGTTGATTACAGAGGTTTGACTGTTGATGAAACAACTGAGCTTAGAAAGAAATTCAGAGAAGCTGGCGTAGAATATAAGGTTTATAAAAACTCATTAATGAGATTTGCCTTTAAAGATGCTGGTTTAGAGGATTTCAATAAGCACTTAACTGGGCCGAATGCTGTAGCATTTGGTATGAGCGATGCTGTTGCCCCTGCTAAAATATCTAGAGATTTTGCTAAGGATCATGAAAAACTAGAAATTAAAGCCGGTATAGTTGATGGTAAGGTAATAGGTATAGACGGTGTAGAAGGTTTAGCAGACTTACCACCAAGAGAAGTATTAATCGCACAGGTTCTTGGAGGATTAAATGGTCCTATTTCAGGATTTGCTAATGTTCTTGGAGCAAATATCAGAAATCTTGTTTATGCATTAAATGCAGTTAAAGAAAAACAAGAACAATAAAAAACGATGACAAATAAAATTAAAACGTGTATGGAGGGAAATTAAAATGGCAAGTGAAAAAGTATTAAATTTAATTGAAGAGGTTAAAAACCTTACAGTATTAGAATTATCTGAGTTAGTTAAAGCTTTAGAAGAGGAATTTGGAGTAAGCGCTCAAGCACCTATGATGGCTGCTATGCCTGCAGCTGGTGGAGCTGCTGGGGCACCTGCTGCTGCAGAGAAAACTGAGTTTGATGTAGTTTTAACTAGTGCTGGAGCTAAGAAAATTGGTGTTATCAAAGTAGTAAGAGAAATCACTGGATTAGGATTAAAAGAAGCTAAAGCTTTAGTTGATGGAGCGCCAAGCCCAGTTAAAGAAGGTGCTTCTAAAGAAGAAGCTGAAGAAATTAAAGGTAAATTAGAAGACGCAGGAGCATCTGTAGAACTTAAATAATTAGTTTGTATTTAGAAAAAAAGGCACTCCAGATTTTCTGGAGTATCTTTTTGTTTGAGAATATTTCTAAAAGAATGAAAACAAGGGGCTTTACGCCCCTAAGTTTTTAATTTGATTAAGACTTCTAAAATAGGTTTAGATAACAACTCATTAAAAATTAATTAAAAAACAAAATAAATTCTTGACAACATTTGACTTATGTGCTAAGATTGTAAAATGCTATGAGTGTGTCTATTTGAAGAAGTTGCATAAAAAAAAATAAATTGGATACAATATATAGGTGATATTTAACTTTATGAGTTCTTATTTAAACCTATTTTTTATTACAGGGTATTTCATTAAAGGAAACATCCTAAAATAAAAGGGTTTTATGCCCTTAAGTTTTTGTTTGTTGGAAAAAACATATATAAATCTGTATATGTTTTTGATATATACTTTTCAGTGATTTAAAGTATTTTGCTTTAAAATATGTTATATAAAAGGTTAAAAAATAAACCTTTTTATTTTGCTATAAGGGGTGAAAGTGAATGCCACATCCTATTAAGGTCGGTAGAGCAACAAGAATGAGCTTTTCCAAAATCGATGAAGTGGTTGAAATGCCAAATCTCATCGAGATTCAGAAAAAGTCATACAAATGGTTCTTAAAAGATGGATTAATGGAAGCCTTTATGGATATTTCTCCCATACAAGATTATACTGGCAACTTAATACTTGAGTTTGCAAACTATTCTCTAGATGGAGATCCAAAGTATGACGTGGAAGAATGCAAAGAAAGAGATGTGACTTATGCAGTTCCACTTAAAGTAAAGGTAAGATTTATCAACAAGGAAACGGGAGAGGTTAAAGAGCAGGAAGTTTTCATGGGAGACTTCCCACTTATGACTGAAAAAGGAACATTTATCATCAATGGAGCTGAAAGAGTTATAGTTAGTCAGTTGGTTAGATCTCCGGGACCATACTATGCCGTTCAAATTGATAAAACTGGTAAAAGACTTTTTTCAACAACTGTAATTCCAAACAGAGGAGCATGGCTTGAATATGAAACTGATTCAAACAACATAATTTCTGTTAGGATAGACAGAACAAGAAAGCTTCCTTTTACGGTTTTCACAAGGGCTCTTGGATATGGAACTGACCAAGAAATCATTGATCTTTTTGGTGAAGATGAAAGACTAATCAGAACTTTAGACAAGGATAGTACAACATCTCAAGAGGAGGGTTTGATAGAGGTCTACAAAAAGCTTAGACCCGGCGAGCCGCCAACTGTTGAAAGTGCTAACAACTTGATCAACTCACTATTTTTTGACGCTAAAAGATATGATTTAGCTAAGGTTGGAAGGTACAAGTTTAATAAAAAACTATGCTTATCCAACAGATTAGTGGGATTTGTAGCAGCAGAAAATATTGTTGATGAAAGTACTGGAGAAATCCTAGCTGAAGAAGGACAAAAAATTGACAAAAATACTGCTTCAATAATTGAAAATGCAGGAATAAAGAGTGCTAGGATTTTAGTTGAAGATGAAAAGGTTGTAAAGGTTATTGGTAATAATTTTGTAGATATTAAAGCCCATATTGACTTTAATATAGATGACCTAAGCATTACTGAAAAAGTTCACTATCCCGTATTAAAAGAAATTTTAAACGGCTTTGATAATGAAGATGACATTAAGGAAGCCATAAAGGATAGGATAAGAGAATTAATTCCAAAACATATTATAAAAGACGACATAATTGCAACTATGAGTTACATAGTTAATTTACCATATGGAGTAGGTGAAGTGGACGATATTGATCATCTGGGCAATAGAAGATTGCGTTCTGTTGGAGAGCTTCTACAAAATCAGTTTAGAATAGGTCTATCTAGAATGGAAAGAGTTGTAAAGGAAAGAATGACTATTCAAGATATGGAAGCCATAACTCCCCAAGCATTGATTAATATTAGACCCGTTGCAGCTGCTATTAAAGAGTTCTTTGGAAGCAGTCAGCTGTCTCAATTTATGGATCAAACAAATCCACTTTCTGAGTTAACCCATAAAAGAAGACTTTCGGCTCTAGGGCCAGGTGGACTGTCAAGGGAAAGAGCTGGATTCGAAGTAAGGGACGTTCATCATTCCCATTATGGAAGAATGTGTCCTATAGAGACTCCAGAGGGACCAAATATAGGTCTTATCAACTCCTTGAGTTCCTATGCAAGGGTTAATGAATATGGTTTTATTGAGGCTCCATATAGAATGGTAGATAAGGAAAGAGGAGTTGTAACTAATCAGATCGATTATGTAACAGCGGATATAGAAGAAAGATATGTTATTGCGCAAGCTAATGAGCCTCTGGATGCAGAAGGTAGATTTTTAAATAAAAGGGTTATAGCTAGATCAATGAAGGGCGATATGGATGTTGTACCTAGCTCAGAGGTTGATTATATGGATGTGTCGCCTAAGCAGCTGGTTTCCATCGCTACAGCAATGATTCCTTTCCTTGAAAACGATGATGCCAATAGAGCGCTTATGGGTTCAAACATGCAGCGACAGGCTGTGCCGCTTATAGCTACTGAATCGCCTATAATCGGAACAGGAATGGAGCATGTTGCAGCAAAGGATTCAGGGGTAGTAGGTCTTGCTAAACATGATGGCGTTATCGATAGAGTTTCTGCTGATGAAGTGGTTGTTAAAAGAGATTCTGACGGAAGAAAAGACAGACATAAGCTTCTTAAATTCAAACGTTCTAATCAGGGTACATGCATAAACCAAAGACCTCTTGTTGAAAAGGGAGAACGCGTTAAAGTAGGCGATGTAATATCCGATGGACCATCTACACAAAATGGTGAAATAGCCCTTGGTAAAAATATTTTGGTTGGATTTATGACCTGGGAAGGTTATAACTATGAGGATGCCATGCTTCTAAGTGAAGAGCTTGTTAAAAATGACACTCTTACTTCGATTCACATAGAGGAATACGAAGCCGAGGCAAGAGATACAAAGCTTGGACCGGAAGAAATAACAAGGGATATACCTAATGTTGGAGAAGATGCACTAAAGAATTTGGACGAGAGAGGCATAATTAGAATTGGAGCTGAAGTAACATCACAGGATATATTGGTTGGTAAAGTTACTCCGAAGGGAGAAACTGAATTAACTGCTGAAGAAAGGCTTCTAAGAGCGATTTTTGGTGAAAAAGCAAGGGAAGTTAGGGATACTTCGCTAAGAGTTCCCCATGGAGAGTCTGGTATCATTGTGGATGTAAAAGTATTTACTCGTGAAAATGGTGATGAATTGCCACCGGGAGTAAACATACTTGTGAGGGCTTATATAGCTAAAAAGAGGAAGATTAATGTAGGGGATAAAATGGCTGGTAGACATGGTAATAAGGGTGTTATCTCAAGAATATTACCCGTTGAAGACATGCCTTTCCTAGAAGATGGGACTCCGCTACAAATAGTATTGAATCCTCTTGGTGTACCTTCACGTATGAACATTGGTCAGGTGTTGGAAATACACCTAGGCTTAGCGGCTAAAAAGCTGGGATGGAAGGTTGCTACTCCTGTATTCGATGGAGCAAGAGAAAATGATATCATGAGACTCCTTGGAGAATGCGGTTATCCAGAGGATGGTAAACTAAGATTATATGATGGAAGAACTGGTGAACCCTTTGACAATCCTGTAACTGTTGGCTACATGTATATGCTAAAGCTTCATCACCTTGTGGATGATAAACTACATGCTAGAAGTACAGGGCCTTATTCCCTTGTTACACAACAGCCTCTTGGAGGTAAAGCACAATTCGGTGGACAGAGATTTGGAGAAATGGAGGTTTGGGCTCTTTATGCATATGGTGCTGCCCATACTTTACAAGAAATATTAACTGTTAAATCCGATGATGTAGTAGGTCGTGTTAAAACCTATGAAGCGATAGTCAAGGGAGAAAATATTCCGGAACCAGGTATACCAGAATCATTCAAGGTATTGATTAAAGAACTTCAAAGTCTATGTCTTGATGTAAAGGTTATATCCGACGAACAAGATGAGATAGAGATAAAAGAAAGTGATGAAGACGAATTAAGTGAGTTGGATTCAATCATTGATAATGAGGGAACTGTAGATAGTAATTTTTCACCTGATAGTGAAGGATATCATGAAACTACTGGTGATGACAACAATGAAGCAACAAATGATGATGAATATTAACTTGAGACATCAAGTTCTTGATTTTTAAAATATTTATCTTGGTGATATGACTCAAATATAAAATGTTAAGGAAGTTATTTTGAGTACATTCTAATAGAGAAGGGAGAGAAACTCCTTGATAGAGCTTAATAACTTTGACTCAATTAAGATCGGTTTAGCTTCACCTGAAAAAATTAGACAATGGTCAAAGGGAGAAGTAAAAAAGCCTGAAACTATTAACTATCGTACATTAAAGCCCGAAAAAGAAGGTCTATTCTGTGAAAAGATATTTGGCCCCACAAAGGACTGGGAGTGCCATTGTGGTAAATATAAAAGAGTTAGATATAAGGGCGTAATATGTGATAGATGTGGTGTTGAGGTAACAAAATCTAAGGTTAGACGTGAGAGAATGGGACATATAGAGCTTGCTGCTCCAGTATCTCATATTTGGTACTTTAAGGGAATACCAAGTAGAATGGGAATACTTCTTGATATGTCACCTAGATCCTTAGAAAAGGTATTGTATTTTGCATCCTATATTGTAATTGATCCTGCTAATACACCTCTTACATTTAAACAGTTATTAACTGAAAAAGAGTATAGAGAATATAGGGAAAAGTATGGAAATGCTTTCAAAGCTGGAATGGGTGCAGAATCAGTAAAGGAAATATTACAAAAAATAGACTTAGAGAAACTGACTAAGGAGCTAAAGATAAAATTAAAAGAAAGCTCTGGTCAAAAAAGAGTAAGAACTATTAGAAGATTGGAAGTAGTGGAGGCCTTTAGAACATCTGGGAATAGTCCTGAATGGATGATATTAGATGTTATTCCGGTAATACCACCGGATTTAAGACCTATGGTGCAATTAGATGGTGGTAGATTTGCTACTTCTGATTTGAATGACCTATATAGAAGAGTAATTAATAGAAATAATAGACTTAATAGACTTTTAGAGCTTGGGGCTCCCGACATAATAGTAAGAAATGAAAAAAGAATGCTTCAAGAAGCTGTTGATGCCCTAATTGATAATGGAAGAAGGGGAAGACCTGTAACAGGGCCTGGAAACAGACCACTTAAATCTCTTTCTGACATGTTAAAGGGTAAACAAGGAAGATTCCGTCAGAACCTACTTGGTAAACGTGTTGATTATTCTGGACGTTCAGTTATCGTTGTTGGGCCAGAACTTAAGTTCTATCAATGTGGTTTGCCAAAGAAAATGGCTTTGGAACTATTTAAACCATTTGTAATGAAAAAGCTAGTTGGCGACGGTTATGTTCATAATATTAAGAGTGCCAAGAGAATGGTAGAAAGAATAAAGTCCGAGGTATGGGGAGTTTTAGAAGAAGTTATTAAGGAACATCCGGTTCTTCTTAATCGTGCGCCTACCCTTCATAGACTAGGTATTCAAGCCTTTGAACCTATATTAGTGGAAGGTAAAGCTATAAAGCTTCATCCCCTTGTTTGTACTGCTTATAATGCGGACTTCGATGGGGATCAAATGGCTGTACACGTACCGCTAACCGTTGAAGCCCAAGCTGAAGCGAGATTCCTTATGCTTTCTACAAACAATATTTTAGCTCCAAAGGATGGTTCTCCAATAACAACACCTACTCAGGATATGGTTTTAGGTAGCTACTACCTTACTATAAAAGTGGAGGGCGAATCTGGAGAAGGCATGGTGTTCAGTAACTTTGATGAAATGGTTATGGCCTATGAAAACAAAGTGGTGGGACTTCATGCTACTGTAAAGGTTAGAATGAGAAAAGGACCAAATGATCCAGGTAAATTAGTAGAAAGTACTGTGGGTAGATTTATATTTAATGAAAATATTCCACAGGATTTAGGCTTTGTTGATAGAAGTGATGGTACCTATAACTTAGAAATAGATACCTTAGCTGATAAGAAATTCCTTGGTAAGATTATTGATAGATGCTTTAGGGTTCATGGTAATACTGTGACTGCCATGATGCTTGATCACATTAAATCCCTTGGATTCAAATTCTCAACACGTGGTGCAATTACCATAAGTGTATCGGATATGAAAATACCTAAGGCAAAGGAAAAACTCATATCAGAAGCTGAAGAAAAAGTTGATAGGTACAAAAAAGCTTATAGAAGAGGTTTGATCTCCGATGAGGAAAGATATGAGAGTGTAATAAAAACTTGGCAGGAAACCACGGGTAAGGTAACCGATGCCTTAATGGAAAACTTGGGAGATTTAAACAATGTTTTCATTATGGCTCATTCCGGTGCTAGGGGTAGTAAAAACCAGATAAGACAGCTTGCAGGTATGCGTGGACTTATGGCTAATGCAACTGGACATACGGTTGAAATACCTATTACTTCTAATTTCCGTGAGGGACTATCGATTCTAGAGTACTTTATATCAACTACTGGTGCTAGAAAGGGTCTAGCCGATACTGCCCTTAGAACTGCCGATTCAGGATATCTAACAAGAAGACTTGTAGACGTAAGTCAAGATGTTATAGTTAGTGAAAATGATTGTGGTACAGATCAAGGGATAACAGTATCAGCCTTTAAGGATGGAAAAGAAGTAATTGAGCCACTTTATGATAGAATAGCTGGTAGATATGCTTTAGAGGATATAGTTCATCCAGAGACTAAGGCTGTAATTGTTGAGGCCAATGAAATGATCGCTGAGAATGAAGCAGAAAAGATAATAGAAGCAGGTATTGAAGAGGTAAAAATTAGGACAGTGCTAAACTGTAAGGCTGATCATGGTATATGTGGGAAATGCTATGGTAGAAACCTTGCAACTGGTAAATCTGTAAATGTTGGTGAAGCTGTTGGAATAATAGCTGCCCAATCAATAGGTGAACCGGGAACTCAGCTTACAATGAGAACCTTCCATACTGGTGGGGTTGCAGGTGGAGATATTACTCAAGGTCTTCCAAGGGTTGAAGAATTATTTGAGGCTAGGAAGCCTAAAGGTCTTGCTGTTATTTCTGAGATAGGTGGTACAGTATCAATAAAGGATACTAACAAGAAGCGTGAAGTTACGGTGACTTCAAGTGATGGTGAAGCTAAAACCTATCAAATAGCATATGGTTCAAGGATAAAAGTAAAAGAAGGTCAGTACATTAACCCAGGTGATGGAATAACTCAAGGTTCAGTTAATCCCCATGATATATTGAGGATCAAAGGAACCCAAGGTGTTGAAGAATATATTACAAAAGAAGTTCAAAGAGTATATAGGATGCAGGGTGTTGATATAAACGATAAACATATAGAAATAATTGTAAGACAAATGTTGTCCAGGGCGAAGATTGAAGATTCTGGGGATACAGAATTATTACCTGGAGGACTTGTAAACATGAATGAACTTGAAAAAGCTAATGAGAAGATCGTTGCTGAAGATGGTAAACCAGCTACAGCTAAAAGAATTCTTCTAGGTATCACAAAGGCATCCCTTGCAACTGAATCCTTCTTATCTGCCGCTTCTTTCCAAGAGACCACTCGTGTCTTAACAGAAGCAGCAATAAAGGGAAAAGAAGATAGGCTTTTAGGTTTAAAAGAAAATGTAATTATTGGAAAACTAATTCCAGCAGGTACTGGAATGAAAAAGTATAGGAATATTGCTATACTTGATAATGATGTTCAAGATACTATTGATGATAATATAACATTATAAATTTATTGACATAGGTATGCTTTGGTGCTAAAATGTTATAGTGTGCAAAATGAGTATAGTTGACTTTTAATACTAAAAAAAAGGATTATACGCAGCTTTGTGTATGATCCTTTAAGAGTAAAAAAGGAGGATGCTATATGCACTTAATGGAATTGAGAAAGCAAAACAAGCTGAAAGTAGGAACGAAACAGTCTGCAAGAGCTATAAACGATGATAAAGCTGGAACTCTCTTTGTAGCAAAGGATTGTGAACAGCATGTTGTAAGAACCATTGTTGAAGCTGCTAAGAATAGAAGCATTCAGATTGTTTATGTGGAATCTATGAAGAAGCTTGGAGAAGCATGTGGAATTGACGTCGGTGCTGCAACAGCAGTTATTATAAAATAAACAAGGTTAAAAACTAACCAAATCCCTAAAATGGAAGGAGGTGTAGGGATGCCAACTATAAAC
Source organism: Maledivibacter sp. (assembly GCA_025210375.1). Taxonomy (NCBI): domain Bacteria; kingdom Bacillati; phylum Bacillota; class Clostridia; order Peptostreptococcales; family Caminicellaceae; genus Maledivibacter; species Maledivibacter sp. The sequence continues at coordinate 12,547 of JAOASB010000014.1, forward strand.
CAATTAGTACGTAAAAGTAGACAGCAAAGTGAGAAAAAATCAACTGCTCCTGCTTTACAAAGAGGTTTTAACTCTTTAAAAAGAATGCCAACAAAAACAAGTGCGCCACAAAAAAGAGGTGTTTGTACTTCTGTAAAAACTGTAACTCCTAAAAAGCCTAACTCAGCTCTTAGAAAAGTTGCCAGAGTAAGACTTACTAATGGTATAGAGGTTACTGCATATATACCAGGTATAGGTCACAACTTACAAGAGCATAGTGTTGTACTTATAAGAGGTGGTAGAGTTAAAGACTTACCGGGTGTTAGATATCATATAGTAAGAGGTACTCTTGATACTGCTGGAACAGAAAATAGAAACCAATCAAGATCTAAGTATGGTACTAAGAAGCCTAAGAAGAAGAAATAAAGTCAATGCCTGTTATGATTAAAACAACCTCCTCCTCTTTGTAGGAGGGGTTTTATATAGTAAATGTGAATTAGCGCACAAGCGGCAATTTAGTTGTCGAGTACCGATGAATGAAAAAATTTTTGGGAGGGAAGAAAAGTGCCAAGAAAAGGTAATGTACCAAAAAGAGAAGTGTTACCTGATCCAATGTATGGATCTAAAGTGGTAACTAAGTTAATTAATAGCGTTATGTTAGATGGTAAAAAAGGTACTGCTCAAAGAATAGTATATGATGCATTTGAAGTAGTAAAAGAGAAAACTGGAAAAGAACCACTAGAAGTATTTGAAGAGGCTATGAACAATATCATGCCTGTATTAGAAGTTAAGGCTAGACGTGTTGGTGGAGCTAACTATCAAGTACCGATAGAAGTTAGACCTGCAAGAAGACAAACATTAGGTCTTAGATGGCTAGTAGGTTATACTCGTAAAAGAGGCGAAAGAACAATGACTGAAAAGCTAGCTAAGGAAATAATGGATGCTGCAAACAACACTGGTGCATCTGTTAAGAAGAAAGAAGATACTCATAAAATGGCAGAAGCTAATAAAGCCTTTGCACATTACAGATGGTAAGATATTAAAAAAATATACTATAATTAACATAGATTTTAAATATATATGTTATTATTATTTCGGTGTTTTATAAATTCCTATAGCGTTTTGATTGAGAGGAGGAACTAAGGTGTCAAGAGCCTTTCCTTTAGAGAGAACAAGAAACATTGGTATTATGGCACATATTGATGCTGGAAAAACAACAACTACAGAGAGAATACTGTTCTACACTGGAAGAACTCATAAGATAGGTGAAGTTCATGAAGGTGCTGCTACTATGGACTGGATGGAGCAGGAGCAAGAAAGAGGTATAACAATTACTTCAGCTGCTACTACTGCACAGTGGGCAGATCATAGAGTAAACATTATAGATACACCTGGCCACGTGGACTTTACTGTTGAGGTTGAAAGATCTCTTAGAGTTCTAGATAGTTCTGTAGCTGTATTCTGTGCAAAGGGTGGTGTTGAACCACAATCAGAAACTGTTTGGAGACAGGCGGACAAATATGGTGTACCTAGAATGGCGTTTGTAAACAAGATGGATATTACAGGTGCTGATTTCTACCGTGCCATTGACATGATGAAGGATAGATTAAAAGCAAATGCAGTACCGATTCAGTTGCCAATAGGGGCAGAAAATGATTTTATTGGTATAGTAGATCTTATAGATATGAAGGCGAGAATTTACAAAGATGACTTAGGTCAAGAAATAGAAGTAACTGATATTCCAGCTGAATTAGCAGAAAAAGCTGAAGAATACAGAATGGTATTAGTTGAAGCAGTAGCAGAAAATGATGAAGAATTAATGATGAAGTATCTTGAGGGTGAAGAACTTACTGAGGAAGAAATTAAGGATGGAATCAGAAAAGGAACTATAGGAAATACAATTGTTCCAGTACTTTGTGGTTCTGCTTACAAAAACAAGGGTGTACAGCTATTGCTAGATGCAGTAATTGCATACATGCCTTCACCACTAGAAATTCCACCGATCAAGGGTACTTTAGTTGATACTGAAGAAGAAGCTGTAAGACATGCGGATGATAGTGAGCCATTCTCAGCATTAGCATTTAAAATCATGGCTGACCCATATGTAGGAAAGCTTGCATTCTTCAGAGTTTACTCAGGAACTTTAAACTCAGGTTCATACGTTTACAATTCAACAAAGGGTAAAAAAGAAAGAATTGGACGTATCCTTCAAATGCATGCTAATAAAAGAGAAGAAATCTCTACAGTATATGCTGGTGATATAGCGGCTGCTGTTGGACTTAAATTCACTACAACTGGTGATACATTATCCGATGAGGATAATCAAATCATACTTGAATCTATGGAATTCCCAGATCCAGTTATTAGAGTTGCTATTGAGCCTAAAACTAGAGCTGGTCAAGAAAAAATGGGTATAGCATTATCAAAGCTTGCTGAAGAAGATCCAACATTTAAAACTTATACTGATGATGAAACTGGTCAGGTTATCATCGCTGGTATGGGTGAGCTTCACCTTGAAATAATCGTTGATAGATTATTAAGAGAATTTAAAGTTGAAGCTAATATAGGTAAACCACAGGTTGCTTATAGAGAAACTATTACAGCTGCTAGTGATGTTGAAGCTAAGTTCTCAAGACAATCCGGTGGTAGAGGTCAATATGGACATGTTAAGGTTAGAGTTACACCTCAAGAGCCTGGTGTTGGATATGAATTCGTTAACTCAGTAGTTGGTGGAGCTATTCCAAGGGAATACATTCCTGCAGTAGACAATGGTATCCAAGGTGCTATGGAAAATGGTATATTAGCTGGATACGAAGTAGTTGATGTTAAGGTTGAGCTTTACGATGGTTCATACCATGAGGTTGACTCATCGGAAATGGCATTCAAAATTGCTGGTTCTATGGCGTTTAAGGATGCTATGAAGAAGGGTAACCCAACACTTCTTGAGCCATATATGAAGGTTGAAGTAGTAGTTCCTGAAGAATATTTAGGAGATGTAATGGGTGATCTTAACTCTAGAAGAGGTAAGCTAGAGGGTATGGAAGCAAGAGCAGGTGCCCAGGTGATAAGAGCCCATGTACCGCTTTCAGAAATGTTTGGTTACGCGACGGATCTTCGTTCAAAATCTCAAGGTCGTGGTAACTATACTATGCAATTTAGCCACTACGAAGCAGTTCCAAACAGCATAGCTGAAAAGATAATGGAAGGTAAAAAGTAGTTGGTTGTAAAAAATGTATATTAATGTTTTAAATATTAAATATTAAACTATATATGTTTTAAAAGGAGGAAAAAAGAGATGGCAAAAGCTAAATTTGAAAGAAATAAGCCCCATGTAAACATAGGAACAATAGGACACGTAGACCATGGTAAAACAACACTTACAGCAGCGATCACAATGACATTACAAAACAGATACCAA
>JAOASB010000015.1 GCA_025210375.1 Maledivibacter sp.
ACTTGGCACAATTGCATATGCGAATATCATCCTTAATTTAATTACTTAAGATATAAGCATATTTGGTGGTATAGCTTTGAAGATTTTTAAACTACATGTAGTAGATGGTTTTTATAGAAAGTAATTATGCAATTTGCTCAACTAAAATTCACTTAAAAGATTTGCCATTTCTATAGCTGTTACAGCTGCTTCATATCCTTTGTTTCCAGCCTTTGTTCCCGCTCTTTCTATTGCTTGCTCAATAGTATCTGTAGTTAAGACTCCGAAAATAATAGGAACTCCAGTATCAAGGGATACAGAGGCAACTCCCTTTGTAACTTCATTTGAAACATAGTCAAAATGAGGGGTAGCTCCTCTTATTACAGCACCTAAACATATCACACCATCATATTTTTTAGTTAGTGCCATTTTCTTAGCAACCAATGGAATTTCAAAGGCACCCGGTACCCAAGTTAACTCAATATCATCTTCACTTACGCCATGTCTTTTTAATCCATCTAATGCTCCAGAAAGAAGCTTGCTGCCTATAAATTCATTAAATCTTCCCACTATAATTCCAAATTTTTGATCCTTTGATATAAGCTTTCCCTCATAGATTTTCATATTAATTTTCCTCCTTCATGAAGTCTAACATATGACCCATTTTTTCTTTTTTTGTTTTTAGATAATGTTCATTCATTTTGTTATGTCCAACCTCTATTGGAACTCTTTCCACTACCTCTAGGCCATGACCCGATAACCCAGAAAGCTTCTTAGGATTGTTTGTCATTAGTCTAATATTTTTAACCCCTAGATCGCATAGGATTTGGGCACCAATGCCATAGTCTCTTAAATCCTCTGGAAAACCTAGGGCTAGATTTGCTTCAACAGTATCAAGACCTTGATCCTGTAAGTGATAAGCTCTAAGCTTATTTATCAATCCAATTCCTCTGCCTTCTTGACGCATGTATAGAAGAATTCCTTTGCCTTCCTTTTCAATATTTTGCATTGCTGCTGCCAGCTGATTGCCACAATCACAACGCATTGAACCAAAGGCATCACCTGTAAGGCACTCTGAATGTACTCTTACTAGAACCGGTTCATCACCATTAATATCGCCCTTCACTAAGGCTACATGGTGACCACCATTAATAATTTCATTATAGCCATATATTTTAAAGCTTCCATACTTAGTAGGCATTTCTGCTGTTGTAGTTCTTGTGATTAGATTTTCATTTTCTTTTCTATAGGATATTAGGTCAGCTATGGATATTAACTTAAGATTGTGCTTTTTAGAAAATTCTATGAGCTGGGGTAATCTTGCCATAGTTCCATCGTCATTCATTATTTCGCAAATAGCTCCTGCTGGATAAAGACCCGCAAGCTTTGCTAAATCCACTGCAGCTTCAGTGTGGCCAGCTCTTTTAAGTACACCACCATCCTTGGCTTCAAGGGGAAATATATGACCGGGTTTTCTAAAATCTTCGGATTTTGAAGCTTTATCTAATACCTTTTCTATAGTCAAAGACCTCTCAAAGGCAGATATACCAGTTGTGGTTTCCATAGCGTCGATGGAAACTGTAAATGCAGTACGGTGGTTATCCGTATTTTCATTTACCATTTGATGTATGTTCAGTTCCTTTAGTCTTTCTGATATTATAGGCATACAGATCAAGCCCCTAGCATATCTAGCCATGAAATTTACGGCTTCAGGAGATATCTTCTCCGCTGCAATTATTAGGTCACCTTCATTTTCCCTGTCTTCATCATCCACAACAATAACCATTTTCCCTTGCCTTATATCCTCTATAGCTTCTTCGATAGTATTGAAATTAAACATATTATCACCTCAACAAAAAATTTTTTATTTTGATCAAATTGCATGATTACTTTCTACTCATTTTAATAGAATCCATGCTTGCTTAAAAATTCCATATCAATGCTGCTTCTATTATCATTAGCCTTCTCACTAAAATCCATTAATTTCTCAATATATTTTCCAATCATGTCACACTCTAAATTAACTTCATCACCCATGGATTTATCCAAAAGGATTGTGGCATCCTTGGTATGGGGGATTATTGATACCTTAAATACATTTTCATCTACATAGGCCACCGTTAAGCTTATGCCATCTATAGCTATAGACCCTTTATGAACTATATATTTAAGCAGCTTAGTAGTAGTTTTTATAGTAACCCATACCGCATTGTCTTCTTTATCAAAAGATGAAATTATTCCCGTTCCATCTATATGACCACTAACTAAGTGTCCACCCAGTCTATCTCCAAGCCTTAAGGCTCTCTCAAGATTTACTTTGCTTCCAGGAGCCAAATTCTTCAAGTTGCTTTTCCTTATAGTTTCTGCCATTACATCTACAGAAAAGAGAGTGTCTTTAAAATCAGTTACCGTTAAGCACACACCATTGGTACTGATGCTATCACCTAGTTTCACACCTTTTAAAACCTTATTAGCCTTAATAACTATTTTTGCAGATTGCCTGCCCTTTAGAACCGACTGAACTACGCCTACTTCCTCAACTAACCCAGTAAACATTGGCAAAGCCTCCTTTAATCTAAATATCCTTCGATCATGATATCTTGTCCAAATTTATGAGTCACTATATCATTCACTGAAAAAGCATTTTTAACTAAGGAAACACCAGTCCCCTCCACGGGGGTTTTAGCCGTGGTACCTCCTATTATTTTAGGGGCAATAAAATAATTGATTTTATCAACTATTCCTGCGTCAAGGGCAGAATAATTAAGAGTTCCGCCTCCCTCTAAAAGGATACTGTCAATATCCCTTTGTCCCAATCTTTCCATAAGGATATTTAAGTCAACTTTTTCATCCTTAGAGGGAATAACTAAAACTTCTACACCTTTATCATTAAGCATTTCAATTTTTTTAGGATCAGCCATCTTAGTTGTAGCGATTATAGTTCTAGCCTTAGATATCTTCTTTACGACATTAGCATCTAATGGAATCCTACATTTGCTATCAACAATGATTCTCGTTGGATTATTGCCTTTGAAATTAGGTATTCTTGTGGTAAGTTGAGGGTTGTCGACCAATACGGTATTCACCCCAACCATTATTGCAGAATATTTGTGTCTGAGTTTATGGACATATTCCCTTGATTCAATACCAGTGATCCATTTAGAATCAGAAAACCTTGTAGCAATTTTTCCATCCAGTGACATGGCCGATTTTAAAAGGCAAAATGGAAGCTTAGTGGTAATATATTTTATAAATATTTCATTCAATTTTTTTGCGTCGGCTTCTAGAGTACCTGTTATTACTTCGATATCATTTTCCCTTAATATTTTTATGCCATTGCCAGCAACCAAGGGATTTGGATCAAGCATGGCTACAACTACCCTTTTAATACCACTTTCAATTATTGCATTAACACATGGAGGGGTTTTACCATAATGGGAGCAAGGTTCAAGGGTTACATACATAGTAGAGCCTCTTGGATCGGTGGTTAGGGAACTTAGGGCTTCAATTTCTGCATGATTACCACCAAAAAATTTATGGTATCCTTCACCTATAATATCTCCATTTTTCACTATCACTGAGCCTACCATTGGATTTGGGTTCACAAATCCAGCTCCCTTTTTAGCTAGCTCCAAAGCTCTCTTCATAAAACCTATATCCATAAACAACAGTCCTTTCCCGTGGATAATGAGATTAAATTATGGAAGTTACTTTCTTGGTCTTTTTATAAAGTCTTTACTTAAATTCCTATAAAAAAACATTACAGTATAAAATTATAAATTTTCTCAATAATAAAAGCCCTGAAGTAAAAACTTCAGGGCTAAAATGTACGTACATATATAAAAATCTATAGATGTATTCTATGAATCTCCTTCTATCATCCAGACTATACTGTCGGCTCTGGGATTTAACCAGATCAACCATATAGAGTTCACATAGTAAAATTTAATTTATGCATCCTTAAATACCCAGTGTTTCTAGGAGTTTTAAAGATGTGTAAATTAACACTTTTACTTGAACCTCTATATTATACGGTTCGCGGGCTATACCGCCGGTCGGGAATTGCACCCTGCCCCGAAGGAAAAATATTCTATTTTAAGTCGTTTCTCAGAAAAAATTCTACTAAAAACGAAGGGATTCCATGTCCTCTTCTTTTGCTTCTGTAAAATCTAAAGTAAGAATAACATTATGAAATTTAAAAGTCAAGACTTTTATTTGGACTTAGATATTCTTTTATGGGAATACATTCTTTCATCAGCGAGCTTCAATAGATGGTTTAGATCCTTGGATTCTTCAGGAAAGGAAGCTATACCATAGCTAAAACTAATAGTAATCTTATCATGACCTATATCCAATGGATTATCATTAAAATATTTTATTATACTTGTTAACCTATTTTCTATATCTATAGTATTAGAATTAAAGAATATGGCAATAAATTCATCTCCACCATATCTGGCAAATAGATCGGACTCACGGATATTATCTTTTATAGTACCTGCAAAATTAGATATTAATATATCTCCTATAGCATGTCCCAAAGTATCATTTATATGCTTCAAGCTATTTAGATCAAACATAACTACGGAAAAATTCTCATTATATCTAGATGCTTTCTTATAAAATTCACTTAATATTTCTTCAAAATAGCATCTATTATAGATATTTGTCATACGGTCATATTTAGATAGATACATTATTTTTTCTATAAGCTGGTGATTTTTAATAGCGATGCTCACTTGATTAGAAAAATATTCAGCAACCAAAAGGTCTTCCTCATTAAAAGCATTGATATTAAAGCTATCGATATTTATCATACCATATAGTTTATTGTCAATAATTATTGGGGTGCTTAAAGAGGTATTGACGTCCAGTGCATTTATAGTATCTAGGGCTTTATAAGTAGCATTGTTTATATTTGAACTGTCAAAGGAGCGAATGTCTTTTATGATGCAGGGTTTAGTAATATTCCCATAATTTTTTTTCCAAAGGAAGGTTTCTTCAAGTTTGAATTTAATATTTTTTAATTTGGAGATATCATAACCAATAGCACTTTTATACTCAAGCAAGTTGTTCTCGTTTAAAATTATAAAGCTACCTTTATCTGCATCACCTATGACACTTATCAATTTTTCAAGAATTAGCTTAAAAAGTTCCTCAGTATTTTTTATTTCTAAAATAGAATTACTTACTTCTAACATGAGTTCCCTTGCTAAATTGTTATTTTTAAGTTCATCATTAACTAAAGAATGCTCCTTTAGTAATATATTCTGCTCCGTTATAAGACGATTATAACTCTCAAGGATTGCTTCAAGGTTGTTAAAGAAATAAGAAATATTTTTGAAATAATACTTTAAGTTTTGTTTCGGTAAAGTAGTATCCGGTTTTTCTTCGGTTATCTTACTAACCGTGGTGTATAGGAAGGATAGCTTTTTGTTTAGATATCTAAGATAAAAGAAAGCCGTTGACATTGAAATAAATAATGTAATAGTTATTTGAAAAATCGTAGTATTTTCCAAATTAAAATAAATAGGCAATAATATGCCCATGGTAGAATTCACAACTATTGTTAGAGTCAGTAGTACAAGAACATTGTAAAAGTTTTTAATCATAATTATCACCCACGAATTATTAAGACATTATATGAAAATAGTATATAGGGTTTTCATAGTATAACTTAACTTATACATGGACAAATATGCGATGTTTCTGGGCATTTTGGACTTGTATAAGTTAAAGTCTATACTAAAATCCCTATAGGGAGTTTAAGATTTACCCTAAACTCTATATATCAAATTTTATACCTTTATTAAAATATTATAATATATTTTTTCGTTTTGTCATAATTACAATAATATTAAAATAATTATTTTACTAAGTATTTTTTCCTATTTTGGCAATCGCTTTAATAATATCCTCTCTTCCAATAATACCTACTAACTTTCCATCCCTTATGACAGGAACTCTATTTATTTTATTTGATATCATCAAATGTGCTATTTTACCAGCCGGCGTACTTTCCAAAACTGTTATAATGCCCTTAGTCATTACGTCTTTGATTTTCAAATCCAATGCTATTTTTAATTCTTTTTCATAGTTTTCAGGACTTTGCTCATATAAAAGGATTTCAAGTAAATCTACTGTCTCAAGAATAAAGGGTCTTTTACCATGACGAAGAACATCACTTTGGCTTATTATACCAACTATATTTTTGTCTTCATCTATGACGGGTAGTCCACTAATACTATGTTTAACCATTAAAATTACGGCATCTCTTAAGGTATCATTTGGTTTTATAGAAACCACATTTCTATTCATTACGTTTTTGGCAATCATATTCAGCTTCCTCCTTCATGATTCTTTTCTAATAATATAGGAGCAAGTAACTTTATACCTACAGCTCCTAGAGGTGCAGTTAGGATAACTGCAAGGACTGCTATGGCAAGAATCAGATTTCCAGATGCCACTCCCATGGCAAGGGGTATTCCCCCTATGGCTGCCTGTACTGTTGCCTTTGGAGAATAGGCTATAGTACAAAAAATCTTTTCCTTGATGTTCAGATTAGAACCTTGAAGTGCAATAATTACACCAATTGAACGGGCTATTAAGCCTATCAAAATGATTAAAGCACCTATCAAACCGGCTTTCCATGCTACATAGATGTTAACCTCTGCTCCAATAAGAACAAATAGAAAAATTTGTGCAAAGAACCATACCTTATTTAGCTCAATTTCGAAATTCGATGCAAAGTCATTGGCTTTCTCAAGTAGTATAAAGCCCAAGGTCATGACACCAAGTAATCCTGCTATATGAGCTGTGTCACCTATTATCACAATCATGAGCGAACTAATAATTAAAATTGCGAGTTTTTCCATATCATTTAATTTTATATTTTTATATCTATATATTTTATATAGTATATACCCAAAAATTATTCCAATTAAAATTCCTCCTATAACCTGCATAGGGATTTGTAATAACTGTAGTGCGATAGTAGACTGTGTATTAAAGGATAGACCAATAAAGGTGGTAAATAGGGTAATGGCAAAAACATCGTCAACGGAAGCTCCCGCTAGGATGATAATAGGTATACCCTTTTTCATTCCAAGTCCTTTTTCTCTCAAATACAGCATTGAGGGAACCACAACAGCAGGAGATACTGCCGCCACAATGAATCCCAGCATACCCGCTTCTAAAAATGGTATGCCTAAAAGCTTATAAGCCACTAAAGTTATTGTGAAACCTTCAAATAAACAGGGGATAGCACTCATCTTTATTGCGACTTTTCCTACTTTGTTTAGGGTTTCTCTATTTAACCCAAGACCTGCCCTCAATAAAATAACTATTAAAGCAAGCATTCTTATATCAGATGAATTATCCAAGATTGCTTTATCTAATAAATTAAATCCATAGGGCCCTATAATAATTCCAACTAAAATCATACCTAGAAGTCCAGGGAGCTTAATAAAGTTGAATACCTTATTCCCCAGAATTCCAAGCAGTAAAATTAACAAAATACTTTTTATCATATGTATTCCTCCTGTAGTTTAAATTATAGACAAAAAAATAAACTTCTAGGCATATATAAATTTCAATCAAATTATACATGCATAGAAGTCATTAGCTCTTTAGCGGTTCGGAATATCATTCCAGGGAGAACCTCATTCCCCTTAATTCTGTTTTGTAAGAGATAAGTCGCATTTATTTTATCATAATATTCACCCAATTACCATATAAAAATAATTAATATGATATTTTAGACCCACAAAAAGCTGAAAACATTTCCGATGGTTTTTAAAATTTAAAATAGGCTCCCATTAGTTGTTGCTTTTAACGTTGAGATAGTTGGGTCATAATCATACTCTAATAAATCTCTATTTTTATATAAGAAAAAGCCTGCTAATATTACGATTTAGTAGGCTTTTGTGGATAATCTGGGTAATGCCTTTAATAGCATTACTTCCTTTTATGCATTGTATTATATACATATACAGCAAATTTTGAATATGATTGTGCATTATCATAGATATATTCAATTTTGATATCAGGTTGACATTCTATTGCAAAAGAACGAAGTAAATTGAAATGACCAAGTATCCATTTTGTAGCCCCAGAAACAACAAGTGTATCCTTAGGAGTATTTAATCCCCTTGTTAGTAAATACTCCCTAGCATCATCAGTCATTCTTAATAATTGGTGCTTTTGGTCTTCAGACTCCTGCCTATCATAAAACTCCTTATTTCTTATATAAAAGGTTTCATATTTATCTTCATTAGATAACCCATTGACCTCAGGTTCATCAGGCCTTGGAAAAATTGGGACTAACACAGGGCATTTAACACCATATTTAGATGAAGTAGCAACCCATTTTTTCAGCATCATTTTTGCATCTCTTAAATCATCACTATAATAATATTCTTTCCTATTAGCATCATTTGGTCTTACTATTAAGTAGGTTTCACTATTGGAATTTTGAGGAATATACAAAAGATAAGGATAATGAAATCCCTTGTCACTATTAAATGGTCTCTCAATTATAGAATTATCATCAAAAAATACATATCTCAAAGTTGTTTGTTCTCTATACAAATAAAATGCAGTTATATTTATAGTTATAAATATAGCTACCAACAGTGTTTTAATTACTTTTATTTTTGTATTATTAACTCTATCTTTAATTAATTTCAAATTTTGATTATTTATAACTCTTCTAGGGATTACTATACTTTGATATGGTGAATAGTAAATTAACACAATTCTCCTAAGCTTTTTTATTTTACGGATATAACTCCAAGGGACTATTCTTTTTAGATCTTTTTGAGATATCACGATTCCTTCTTCAGTGATTTGCAAGTAAGTTTTTTCAAAACTTCGAGGATGTTTTTTCATTTTTGTTTTCATAATTATTTTAAAAAGAACATAAAAAGTAATCAATATAATAAAAGCTATTATATAAACCAAAAAGTTTGTTTTGACCCGGATTCCTAAAAATTTATAGGGTATTCCTAAATAATCATAGGGTGATCTTGAAAAACTCTCATAGATTACAAATATGTGCATAAATCCTAAAAAAGCAATTAAAAATATATCCTTTAAATTTTCAAATATAAAACTTAAAAACTCTTTATTATTTATAACAAATTCATCATTGAATAGGGTATTGTTCTCCATGGACTATCTCCTTTTTATTGTGACTTTTTTAGAAATATCGTTCTTTAAAAGGGATATTTCCTTTTCGGAAGAAAAAGTATTAGTGGGAATAAAGGCAAAGATACTCCTAGACTTATCTACAATATATATATATTGCTTCCCAAATACAACATATTCAAGATCAGCCCATTTTATTTTCATAATTAAATTCTTCTGAGTTAGAATTATAGCTTCTTCTTTAAACTCAAGATTTATTTTTCCTATAAGATATGGATTCTCAAAAAATTTTCCTCTGGTTTTGATAAATGCATTAATAAAATATACAATAAAAGTTACTATAATAATTATTAATGTACATTTATTTAGTACATTGGCCTTTGAAGATAAAAAAAACTTCCACAAGAGCAAAACGAGGACAAAATCAAAAACTGTAGTTAAAAAGGTACTCTTCTTTAAAACAATATAAAAAATTTTCTTAAAATCATTTTTAGAAAGACTATAAGTAATTGAACTACACTCCAAAATAATTCACCTCGATTTATTAAAGCGTCCATAAATTCCAAGGATTATTATACCATAATTCTATATTGTTACCAATGGAATAGAAGCCACTTTAAGGGGCTTTGGCGAAGGCATACCAACAGTGAAAAGTAGAATTTGAGAATAAGTCAACCACGTTGATAAAAAATAGTATACTGATGATACTTACAATTTGATTTTGGGATTCATGGTTCAAAAACAATTCTAAGCAAAAAAAAAGAAGGTATTACCTTCTCTAATACAACTTGGATGCTACGCCTAAAGCAGTATATATGTATTCTAGTGGATCATCAGGTAATAAACCTACAATTTCATCATCATACTGCTTTTTTAAAAAATAAATTATATTTTTATTATTTGACAAAGAATACCATCCGAAAACAATCATTCTGTTTTCAACTGTATTTATATCTTTTGTTAACAGATATTCCTTCGCATCAACAGTCATTTTAAACAATTGTGTGGTAAAATCTTCATCATCCTGCCTATCAAAATATTCTCTATTTCTCACATTATAGTATGCTTTAAGCTCTTCATCATTGGCTTCATAAAATCCAGTGTTTTCAGGCTCCTTAGGCCTTGGAAAAACAGGTACCAATACAGGACAATTAAGACTGTATTTAGATGAATCAGCTACCCATTTTTTTAACATTATTTTTGCATCTTCTAAATCGTTGCTAGTATAATACGTTTGTCTACGAGTAGCGTTGGGTCTTACTATTAAGTAGGTTTCATTATCACAATACGGCGGTATATATAAAAGATAAGGATAATGAAATTCCTTATCGCTATTAGATTCCCTCTCAATTATGGTGTTTTCATCAAACATCACATATCTTAAAATTGTTTGTTCGCTATACAAATAAAACGCTGCTATATTAATAACTATAAATGCAGATACAAATAATATTTTAATTGCTTTTCTTACTATATTTTCTTTAGGTGTTTTAAATCTATCTGTAATTAATTTTAAATCTTCATCACTTATAACCCTTCTAGGAATTACTGCAATTTGATATGGAGAATAATAGATTAATACGATTTTCCTAAGTTTTTTTATTTTCCTAATATAACTCCCGGGTATTATTCTTTTAATACTTTCTTGAGATAACACAACACTATCTTTAGTAATTTGCAAGTTGGTTTGTTCAAAAGGCTGAGGATTTTTCTTAATTACTCTTCTTATTACTATTTTATTCTGAAGATAGAAAACAATAAGCACAATAAGAAATACTATATACCATTTAACATCTGTCCTACATGTTAAATATTCTTGGGGTGTTTTTAAATAATACATGAAGAATATAATCATATGTATTAGTTGGATAAGACTAATTACATGGATAAGCTTTGTTTTCTCAAATATCAAATTGGAATACTCATTACTATTCAGAGTATATTCAATATTAAACAAGATATTATTTTCCATGGTCTATCTCCTCCTTATTTTAATTTTTTTAGAAATACTATCTTTTATAAGAGATATTTCATTCTCAGAGGAAAAAGTGCTATTGGGTATAAAGGTAAATATGTTTTCGGTTTTCTCTACAAAAAATATATACTTGTTACCAAATACAACATATTTAAAATCCTTCCATCTTCTTTTCATTATCAGATTTTTTTGAGTTAGTACCACAGTATTTTCATCAAATTCAAGATTTATTTCTTCTCCTAAATAGGGATTTCCCAATATGTTCCCTTTGACTTGTACAAAGGTATTAATTTTATGTGCTATTACAGCTATCATAAAAACAATTATTAAATATTTAACTACCATAGAAGACTTTAAAAATAAAAAACAACCTAATAAATAAAAAACCCAAATATAATCAAAAACTGATCTTGAAAACAACCTTTTATTTAAAACGATACAAAAAATTTCTTTCAAATTTTTCTTAGAAATACTATAATTGATTGACTTATATTCCAAAACAAATCACCTCTTTTGTTAAATACCTATATATTTCAAGGAATATTATAGCACAAAATGATTTTATTGACATAAAGAACAAATTCCTTTCAGGTAGCTAAAAGCAGTTTGCAAAAATACTATTATTAAATCCGTTTCATCAAAAAAAGAACTCTTCATAATCCTTAAGAGTTCTTTTGATATGCCATAATGATACTATCCTTTCCTAGAGAAAGGAGGTGACTAATTTTGCATCGAACAAAAGTATCTATTTATAACATACCATATAAATAGGTCTTTATTCAAACTTTTCAATATTCACATTCCTTATTATGGAATTTATTTTGCACAATCAACTTAATAGTATAAAATTGCTATTTTATATAAAAAAAAATAGTGATATATTATTTATGTAGGGTATAATGATATAAAGGAATAGACCATTTTGTATATAGAGATTCCAGTCAAAGCTTTAACTTATACACATTAAAAATCCTTAGGAGCATTGGATATTTTCATATGTATAGGTTAGGATTTACTTGGAACTCTTTAGAATATGTCTTCCTATGAAAGGGGGCGAAGAGAATATTTGGATTTGAATTGTCTTATCCAATCCTCTGGATAATTATTGCGGTAGTATTTGTAATAATAGAAGGATTTACTTTAGGACTTACGACCATTTGGTTTGCATTAGGGGCTTTATTTGCCATGCTTGCGGCTATGATTGGTATGGGGGTTATTGTACAGATTTTTGTTTTTTTAGTAGCTTCAGGCGTATTTGTATATTTTACAAGACCGATAGCTAAAAAATATTTAAAAATAGGTTCTACTAAGACCAATATAAATAGTATAGTTGGTCTAGTGGGTATAGTAACAAAAAAAATTGATCCCTTCAATACAGGTCAAGTTAAGGTTGCTGGTCAAATTTGGACTGCAAAAGCCCATGATAACAAAGAAATAGAAGAAAACACACAGGTTGAAGTAATTAAAGTTGAAGGAGTTAAGTTAATAGTTAAGGGTAAAAAGTAAAAACGAATATATAGGGAGGGTTTAACATGCCGTTATTAGTTCTAATGTTTTTAATAATTATTGGTATTTTCTTAGTAATTTCAAATATCAGAATCGTACCTCAAGCCCATGCTTTTGTTATTGAGAGACTTGGTGCATATCAAGGTACATGGGATGTAGGATTACACGTTAAGATTCCTTTGATAGATAGGGTTGCTAAAAAAGTTTCTTTAAAAGAAAGAGTAGTGGATTTTCCACCACAGCCAGTTATAACTAAGGATAATGTTACTATGCAAATAGATACAGTAGTATACTTCCAAATAACTGATCCTAAGCTATATACCTATGGTGTTGACAATCCAATAGCAGCCATTGAAAATCTTACAGCAACTACATTAAGAAACTTAATTGGTGATCTAGAGCTTGATGAAACATTAACTTCAAGGGATATTATCAATACTAAGATGAGAAGTATATTAGATGAAGCCACTGACCCATGGGGTATAAAGGTAAACCGTGTTGAGGTTAAGAATATAATTCCTCCTCAAGACATCCAAGAGGCAATGGAAAAACAAATGAGAGCTGAAAGGGAAAGAAGAGAAGCTATTCTTAGAGCAGAGGGTGAAAAGAAATCATCGGTTCTTAGAGCAGAAGGTAAGAAGGAATCTTCTATTCTTGAAGCAGAAGCAGAAAAGAGAGCGGCTATCCTTAGGGCAGAAGCTAGAAAAGAAGCAGCTATTAGAGAAGCAGAAGGTCAAGCTGAAGCTATAATTAAAGTTCAAAAAGCTACTGCTGAAGGTTTAAAAATGCTTAATGAATCATCACCAACTAAGGAAGTTATATCTATCAAGAGTCTAGAAGCCTTTGCTAAGGCAGCGGATGGTAAGGCTACTAAGATAATAATAC
The DNA here is from genome assembly GCA_025210375.1 of Maledivibacter sp. NCBI lineage: Bacteria > Bacillati > Bacillota > Clostridia > Peptostreptococcales > Caminicellaceae > Maledivibacter > Maledivibacter sp. Next base: position 13,493 of record JAOASB010000015.1, read on the forward strand.
CTTCAGACATACAGGGATTAGCAGGTTTAGCTACTTCTTTATCTGAAATAGTAAAAAAAGAAGAAAAAGAAGATTAATATAGTAAAAATATAGGAATTTGAAAGGGTAGACATTAATGTCTACTCTTTTTTTAAAGCCATTTTTAAAGGGAAAATCTTATTGAAAGCTGAGGAACTTAATGTCCCTAGATTTTTGAAATGGTATATTAATAATATTAATAAATAAATTAATATTATTAATATATTTAACGAAATAATCAATAATATAATTGACAAATTAAAATAATTGTATTAATATATAATCATAATTAATAATGTTAATATACAAATTAAAAATATCAATACAACATTTAGAGGTGGAAGTATGAGAGATATAAAAGAAATTTTAAATGAGGTCGAAAAAGGAAGATTGACTGGTAAAGAAGCGGCTGACATCTTGAGAAGACTACCACGCACTAATGAACAAATAAAATATGCAAAGAAGATAAAGATAAGGATACACGATAGAAAAGAAAACAAGAAAATAAGTCTTCCAGCAATGCCTATTTGGCTTATAGAAAAGCTTGGTTTAATTGGAATAAAACTTGCAAACTGGTTTCATCGAGAAGGGGATGGATATAGTATTGGAAAAGGTAACAAGAGTAAGTATAATGAAAAACGTTATTTTAAATACGAAAAAATTAAAATTGATGTAAAGGATATTAAAGAAATATTTTTGATTTTAAAACATATTCCACCCTGTAAATTAGTTAAGGTGGAGGACGAGGATGCTTTTGTAGAAATCAATATGATTTAAAGGAGTTGATTAAATGAAGAAGGAAGTCTTGGGAATATGTCCTGTATGCGATTCAAAGCTTAAGGTTACAGAGCTAGGCTGTAAAAAATGTGGGACATCTATTAGAGGAGATTTTGAACTTTGTAAGTTCTGTTATCTTACTAAGGAGCAAAAGCATTTTGCAGAGGTTTTCATAAAAAATAGAGGCAATATCAAGGAAATAGAAAAAGAATTGGGGATATCATATCCAACTGTTAGGCGTAATCTTGATAATGTCATTGAGGCACTTGGCTATAATCCGGGGGCTACTGAAGAAAGGGTAAATAAAAAGGAGGTACTTGAAAAGCTGAGCAAAGGAGAAATAACATCGGAGGAAGCACTAAAGCTGCTTAAAAGATGATAGGATACAAAGTATTAGGTCAGGTTTTATATAAAAAATAATTAAAATATTGGAGGTATACTAAAATGAAGGAAGAAAAATTACAGATTTTAAAAATGATTGAAGAAGGTAAGATAACTTCCGATGAAGGTGTGGAGCTTCTAAATGCATTAGAGGATAGGGAACAAAAAATAGTAGAGACAGAGGATGCAAAGTGGTTGAGGGTCAGAGTAAACGGTGAAGATGGAAAACAGAAAGTCAATGTAAATATACCTATTTCATTGATAGACATAGGTCTAAAAATAAGTACAAAATATCATTCAGAATTAGAAGAACAGCTTGGAGGAATAGATTTAGGGGAAATAATAAAGGCTGTTAAGGAGGGAGCTGAAGGTAAGCTAGTAGAGGTAGAAGATGAAAACGGAGATAAGGTAGAGGTTTTTGTTGAATAGGGGTTGTCTGAGACACCCCTATTTTTTCTCCTTATTAAATGCAATAAGATAATATTTATCATCTAGTTTTTCCTCTAAACTTTTAATTGAATTAAGTTCATTGGTATTAATATTGGCTAAAGGCACCTCATTTAGTTTATTTTTAAATTCCATTGTGACAGCTCCTTCTAATTTTTATGGAAGATATATAATTAGTATTTTCATAAATTCTATTAATCATCCTAGGTTGTTTATAGGAAGTTTGAAAACATTTAGGGGGATTTTGAATTAATTTGAAAAAAATGGTACAATAAAACACGATAAAGCTATAAAATAATAGATTATTTTTTAGAAGCTTGAAGGAATTTTCAGATAAATATAGAACTATATACAATATTTATGATTTTTGTAAATAAATTTTTTAAACTTTATAGAGATTCTAGTCAAAACTTTAATTTATACACATCAAAGATCCCCAGAAACATGGGATATTTAGATATGTATAAATTAAGATTTACTTGGAACTCTCTATATATGAATGACTTGCTTTATGGGGTAGTAGTTCCAAAATGTTTTAAAGGGGAAAAAGGGATGAAAAGATTTAGTGTTGATGATTTTGCTACCAGTGTAATTAATTATTTTAGAAAAAGTTCAGATATAGATGAAAATCAAGAAGCGATTCTAAGGTTTTCTATTCATGTTCTTATCAGTATGTTTTTTGGTTTAGTATTGGCATTGTCCCTTGCGTTGCTAGTGGGAACCTTTTATAATGTTCTGTTTATAGTACTGACAACTGCAATATTTCGTTCTTTTTCAGGTGGCGCTCATTCTGAGACCATGCTAGGCTGTGCCATATATGGTACCGTTGTAATGAATATATTTGGTATAATGACAAAATATACTCATCCTAGTAAAGGTGTTTTGAGTATTATTATATTATTTACATTGCTATTTTCACTGTGGAGTATAAACAAATATGCTCCAGCAGACACTCCAGGGAAACCTATAACCACAAAAGTAAAAAGGCAAAAGCTAAAAAGATTTTCATTTTTGACCCTATTCATATGGTTTGGGATATGCATAACATGGTATACTGGACTTACTAAGTACTATATTTTTGCATATTCTTCGTCTTTAGGTGTTTTATGGCAAAGTTTTTCACTTACCAGTTGGGGCTATGGACTCCTTCACCATATGGATAGAACTGTACAAAGGATTAATAAAAAGGAGGAGATAATATGATGAGAAGATTAGTTCAATTGACTATTGCAGTTTTGACCTTTGTAGCATTCACTAATGCAGCGGCGGCTTGTGGTACCAGTGCTTATCAGCCAGAACTTCCTGAGCAACTTAGAAATAAGTAAATAATGTGGATATAGGTTTTCTGAAGGAGTGTAAATATATGAGATTTGTAGAGTTATTAATTGCCCATTGGATGGAAGGAGTTCTATTTATTGCGGCAGGTTTAGGAATTATAAACATACGACTGAGATTTAAGAATCTAGCCTTGCTTGGAATTATGTTTGCTTTAACTATACTTGGAGTTAGGGAGCTATATGAGATTTATAATATTCCCTATGGAACTCATTCATTTGTTTTGTTAATGATATATGCGATTATATTAAAAACTGTTGGTAAACAAAGATGGGATGCGTCAATTATAGCTGTATTAATATCCTTCCTATTGCTAATTTTAGGAGAAGGGGTATTTATGTTTAATATTTTTAAATTTCTTAATATAAGTATTGAAGATATGCTTTACAGACCTGGTTTTAGATTTTTTGGAACTGCATTATCGTGTATTCCCGTTATTATAGTATTTATAGCTACACACATATTCAAATTTTCTATTATAGACTTAAATAGGTTAAGTGAGAATGAGGATAACTGAGCATGAGAAAAATAATAATTAATAGAAGAATGTATATACTAGTAATAATCTTGATATTACTGCAAAGTATTGCCACAGCACTCATAACTAATCAAGCCATTATGGCATCCATGAGTAGCAGTGAAAAAATATTATATAATTATCCCAATACCCTAGGCTTGATAATAAATGGACTAGGGATAAGTGTCGTTGTATGGGTCTTTTATATAGTGAAGCTAGTTGAAAGGCAGCAAGAGGTAAATGTAAAGCTGAATCATTCCAGTGAAGTGATTGAAGCTTTAAGGGGACAAAAGCATGACTTTCATAATCATTTAAATGTGATTTCTGGACTTATACAGCTTAAAAAGGGTAAAAAAGCCATGGAATATATACAAAAGGTTTCTGGACAAACAACAAAGACCTTTTCTATTTCTAATATTGGAAACCCCGAAGTAGCCTCTATATTATATAGAAAATGTGCCATAGCTGAGACTAAGGGAATGACAGTTGAACTTGATATCGGTTGTGATTTACAGAATATAGCCATAGATTCCGTGGATATTTGTACCGTATTGTTTAACTTGATTGATAATGCCATCTATGAGCTGGAAAATTGTTTCGATGAAGAAAAGATTTTAACCATAGATATTTCTGAACAAGACAAAGAGTATGTTTTTTCAATTGGGAATTCCTATCCTATAATATCAAAGGAACTTCATGAAAAAATATTCAAACAAGGTTATACCACAAAACAAGGAAGCAGTCACGGATATGGACTTAGTATCGTCAAGAAAATTGTTAGTAAGAATAAGGGTAAGATCACTGTTGAAAGCTACGAAGGAGTGGGAACTATATTTACCATCTTCCTTCCTAAAAGGTAGCCTCATATATTAATTAAACTGGGAATAGAGGATTTATATGAATCATAAAATTGAGGCCTCAACAAGTGAGACCCCTTAGTCTTATTATATATTAATTTATAGGTTTAACATACCCCACACCATTGAAGCATCAATTCTTTCTTGGCCATTTCAAACCCTTACATTGTTCTTAAAATGGATTAAAAATAACCCCGGAATTTATAAATAATATTGCGGATATTAAAAAAGAAATAATCATTATTATAAATAGCCATAGAGCAATTTTTTTTATGTTCTTATTCATTCTGACTTCCTCCTACTTCCTAATGAGTCTCAAATTGAATTTTAGGTATTTTATGGTACCGATAAATAACCACCTTGCCAAATAACAGTTGCCTATCGTAAAAAGCAAGCCAAATGCAGTTAATCCTATGCCTAGAAACATGGTTGCTGGGGCATTTGATGCTAAAGCTATGGGTATAGATATATAGCGGTATAGTATTGGATTCAAGACCATTCCTGCGGATATAGAGATACCTGCGATGGTTACTCCTATAGATGCTCCAAAAAGACCTATTAATACTCCAACTACCCCTAGAAAGGGGCCTAAAACAAAAATTAGATTAAAGAAGCCAAGTACTATGGTGGCAAATATAGCTTTTACCACATTCGTGGTTGAAGAATTAACTTCCACTGGATTTACAGCATAACCGGGGTCATATTGTTTAGCTATGGACTTTGGACTTCCAAGAGCCTCTATTATTTCTTTATCAGTCTTACCTTCTTCAAGGCCTATGCTGAAATGTTCTTGATAATCAAATAATATTTCCTGTCTTTCAGATGAAGGTAAATTCCTAAGCAAGAGACTTAGTTCTTTTAAAAATTCATCTTTGTTCATTTATATCTTCCCCCTCGATGATATCATTTACCCCTTCGACGAAAGTGAACCATTCTTTGGTCAATGCTTCTCTGACTTCTTCTCCACGCTCCGTTAATCGATAGTATTTTCTTGGAGGGCCTTCTTGAGATTCCTTAAGATAGGTAGAAAAAAGTCCCTCCTTTGTCAGTCGCCTCAATAAAGGATATATGGTGCCCTCAGATATGGATATGTTCTTAGATATATCATTTACTAGCTCGTAGCCATAACAATCTTTTCTAGTAAGTATAGATAATACGCATAATTCTAGAACTCCTTTTTTAAATTGTATATTCATGTTTTACCTTTCCTTTCAAAGATATAGGGTCTGTGCAGTATAAATAATTTACTACGCAATTATATTATACAGAAAGCTATCTTGTTATGCAAGGTACTGAAATAGATTTTTTAAAACAAAAAATTTTTAAAAGGATATTTTAAAAAATTATAGAATCATTTGTATAGGGTTTTCATAGTATAACTTAACTTATACATGGACAAATATGCGATGGTTTTAGGCATTTTGGACTTGTATAAGTTAAAGTCTATACTAAAATCCCTATAGGGTTTTCATAGTATAACTTAACTTATACATGGACAAATACATTAGCTACATTAAATATAATTTTCTGAGTCACCGGGTTTTGTATCCGGTGACTCTACTTATATGTATGGGCTTAGAGGTTTATATTCACATTTAAACATATAGGTTATAGGTACAATCCATTGTAAATACAAATTCTCATGGTTTCAGACATAGGATTCAAAATAAAAATGTTGCAATACAGAACTAATGTTTGGTAAAATTGTTTAAGGAGGTGCTACTAATATGGGTAAAAAAATTATTCATGTTGATTTAGATGCCTTCTTTGCATCTGTAGAGCAAAGGGATAATCCGAAACTTAAAGGAAAACCTGTGATTGTAGGTGGCAAAGCCAATAGAGGAGTTGTAACTACATGCTCCTATGAGGCAAGGAAATTTGGAGTTCATTCAGCCATGCCAGGATTTATGGCTAAAAAAAAATGTCCCCATGGAATATTTCTTCCAGTAAGACATTCAAGATATAGAGAGGTATCAAGGGAAGTTTTTGATATTTTTTATGAGCTAACGGATATGGTGGAGCCTTTGTCCATAGATGAAGCGTATCTAGATGTAACAAATATTGATAAGAGCCCCATCCAGATAGCCAAATTCATAAAGGAACAGGTCATGAAAAAAACTGGACTAACCATATCCGTGGGAATTTCCTATAATAAATTTCTAGCTAAGCTGGCATCGGACTGGAACAAGCCAGATGGTATCAAGGTAATAACTAGGGAAATGATTCCAAAGATATTAGAGCCTCTCACCATAAGAAAAGTATATGGCATAGGGAAAAAGTCCGCCGAAAAACTAAACAAAATCGGTATTTTTACTGTTGAAGACCTGCTTAAATTACCTAAGGAATACCTCACGGAGTTTCTAGGCAAATATGGAAATGAGGTGTATGATAGGATTCGTGGAATTGATAATAGGATGGTAACATCCAGCAGAGAAAGAAAATCCATAGGACGAGAAATAACCTTGAAGAAGGATACAAAGGATAGGGACTATCTCAAGAAATATTTGCTTGGATTCTCAGAAAATATCTCAAAAACACTAATTCACAAGGATGTTTTAGCCAAGACTATTACAGTAAAGATCAAAACCTCAGACTTTGAAAACCATACAAAGAGTAGGACCGTACATGGTTATATAAACTCCGATAAAGATATATATGATATTGCTTGTGACATCATAGAGGATATGGATATGGGGGTCGGAATAAGACTTATAGGATTAACAGTATCAAATTTTTCTGACCATGAAATGGAGCAGTTATCATTTTTTGATGCCGAAGCTTTCAAATAGCATAAAGGAGAAGACCCATATGTGTCTTCTCCACCACTAAATTTATTATAAACCCATATCTAAAATCATAGCCCTGAGGCTATTTTCAAATCTTTTATCGTCTTCTTTTTTTCTTTTTTTGGCATTAGTGGTTTTGCCTCCAGCCCTTCGTACTTTCTTCGATAGATATCTTTGAAACAATAACCTATCCATATTGTCATTGGTATATATAAGCCCATTCTGATTTATTGAATAAGCTTTTTTTGATAAAGTCATAGTAGCCACACCATAATCTTGGGTGACGATTATATCTCCCTTATCCACATTATTGATCAAGGCAAAATCCACTGAATCATAGCCCTTACCTACGATTACAACCTCTGAATATCCGTCATCTATCAAATGACTTGTATCGGCAAACATTGTCACGGGTATTTTATATTCCTTGGCTATCCTAACTATGATATTTTTTACTGGACAACCATCGGCATCAACAAGAATCTTCATAATAGTCTCCTTTATTTACAATCATACCTTTTGTATGGTTTTAATAAAATTTTCTACTACC